>NZ_JAJLMN010000003.1 GCF_021730615.1 Lichenibacterium dinghuense | reverse complement strand
AGCGCCGCGTCCCGTCGTGCCCTGGCCTGCCCCATCACGCCACCGGCATCACGCCCGTGCGGTGGGCCCACACGTCGCAGAACCACGGCCCGTTCGGCGTCTCGGACGCCAGGGCATACGTGAGCTTGTGGACGATCCAGGGCCCGCACGCGGGCGTCATGCTGCTCTGCAGCTCGATCTCGGCTCCGAACGCTAACGAGGGCTGCCACAGGGCGCGAAAGATGATGCCCTGGCTGTTGAACTGCGGATAGGCCACGAGGCCGCTCTGCGGCGAGATCACGGCGGGGCGGCTCTTGCGACTCCCGTTCGCCGGCCAGATCGCCAGCGTGCCGCAGTCGACGATGCGCTCGATGCGGGCCATGTCGGCCAGGGCGTGCATCTGCTGGATCGCCGTGCCGGGCAGGTACGGGTTCTGGACCTTGACGTCGACCCCGTTGTTCTCGAACCCGAGCCCGGCCTTCTGCGCCACGGTCGCCATCAGCGTCGCGACGTCCTGGCTGCCGGGCTGGGACGTGGGCTGGACCGGCTTCGCGTTCTCGAACGACGACGCGTAGGCCTCGACGTGGAACCCGACCTGCGGCTGGGCCTGGCCGTCCATCGATGCCGAGGCGATGGTGCCGACGAACACGACGGAGGGCGACGCGCCGTCCTCCCACGCCGAGACCGTGACGGTGTTCTTGCCGGTGAGGGTGAGGACCTGCCCGTAGGTCGAGAGCTGGTTCATCACCGACAGCGGCAGGCCGTAGACCACGACGTTGGCGCCGCCCATCGACACCCCGCCGGCCTTCACGATGTCGGCCGTGATCCGCATGCCCTTGGCGCTGTAGCTGTTGCCGCCGCCCTGGAAGTTGCCGGTGGCGAGGGCGAAGTCGACCTGGAGGTGCTTGCGGGTGAACGACACGGGCTAGGCCTCCGGCCGCGCCAGAGCCGCGAAGGCCTCCGCCAGGGCGAGGGCGTCGCCCCGCATCCGCAGCTCCGCCATGGCGACGCGCCGCGCCGCCTCGGGGTCGCCCGGCGCCGCGGCGATGGCGTTGCGGGCCTCGGCGAGGCAGGTGAGGATCGCGGCGACGTCGCGCTCGGCCCGGCGGAGCGCCGACAGGGCGGCGTCGAGGCGGCGGAGGTCGGCCGGTGCGCCGGCCGGGGGCGCGGTGAGGCAGGCGTCCATCATTCGTCTCCCGAGTTCACGCGGTGGTCCACGCTGTTGCTCATGTGGCCGGTGTCGATCAGCGGTGTCGCGAAGCCCTTGGCCTTGACCGTCGCGGGTGCCAGCGGCGCCCCGTCGAAGGTGAGGATGGACTGGCGGAGCTGGCCGGCGACCGCGGCGCCGGCCTGGTCGAGCGTCTTGGCCGCGTCGTAGTTGTTGGCCTTGAGCAGGTGGCCCGAGGCCGGCCCCCACTCGCCCTGCTTCGCCGCGATCATGGTGCGGAAGAACGGCCGGGGCGGCGCCTTGCTGGTGCCGAACTCGTTCAGGGCGGCGACGGTCGGCACGCTGGTGCCGTCCGGGTAGGTCGCGCCCTCCAGAAAGCCGACGTCGACCGTCTTCGCCTTGGACAGGCGGTCGGCCATGCCCTGCAGGTAGGGCTGGAGCTGTTTGCCCCCGATGATCTTCGCCACGTCGCGCTCCTCAATGCTGTGCCGGACTCGGCGCCGAGCCGAGGGCGTCCGCGGGCGCGTCCATTCCGCAGAGGTTGCGCAGCGCCGCCTCGACGCTCGGCCCCGCGCCGAGCCGGACGCCGTCGGCCGGCGTCGCCGCCGTGACGGTGCAGCCCTCCGGCAGGATGGTGAGCGTGACCGTGAGGCCGCCCTCGGCCTTCTCCCGCAGGATGTCGATGAGGATCTGCTCGGCGTGGGTCAGCCTCATCGCGGTGCCTCGTTCGTCGGCGCGACCACGGCCCCGCTCGCCACGAGGCGGGCCACCAGCGCCTCCAGCGTGGCGCGGGGCACGGTGCGGATCGGGATGGAGCGCGCGGGCGCGCGGGGCACCTCGCGCGGGCGCGACGGAGCCGGACCTGTCATGGCCGGGCCTCGGGCGGGGTCGGCGCCCCGACCTTCCCGCGCCAGGTCGCCGGCGGCGGCCCGGCGACGGCGTCGGTCGATCCCACCACCGTGCTGCCGTGCTCGCGGCACGGGCCGGGCCCGTAGAAGGCCACGCAGGCGTCGGGCGGGACATGGTCGACCGCCACGGCGCCGGGGTGGGCGCGGGGCCGCGATGCCGCGGTGGTGGCGATCACGAGGCCGATCAGCGCGACGGCGCACAAGGCCAGGGTGATGAGGGGCTTGAGCCGGTGAGGGCAGGTCCGATCGGGCACAGTGCCACCTTGTTCGCCGAGGGCGGGGAAGGGGCCTGCGATCCCGTGGGGGACCCGATAGGCAAGCTGACCCGCTCACGTGGGGGGTCCTGCAACGGTGACTATGCGCCGATGGGGCGGCGGTTGCAAGGGTCGGCGGAGCGCGCCGGGTTAGGCGGCCGTGGAGGGGGCCTTCAGTGTCCGTCCGATAAGGGCACGTGGGGTTGAGTGGCCGGGGCTGAGATGATTCCAGGAGGGTGCTGAAACCTGATCTGGAACCGCCATGTGGACCCCGGCCACCCGCGAGCAGCATAGCCGCTCCGAACTCCGCTACTCAACCGATCTGACCGACGCCGAATGGGCCGTCATCGAACCGCTGTTGCCGCCCGGCAACCCGCTCGGACGGCCCCGGCTGTGGTCGTTGCGGGAGATTGTGAACGGCATTTTCTATGTGCTGCGGGGCGGCGTTCCCTGGCGCCTGTTGCCGAAGGACCTGCCCCCGAAGAGCACGGTGTACGGCTACTTCAGCGCGTGGCGCGATGAGGGCCTGTTCGCCGGCATCAACCACCATCTCGTCATGCTGGATCGCGAGCGGGCCGGGCGAGAGGCTTCGCCCACCGCGGCCGTGCTCGACAGCCAGAGCGTGAAGACCACGGAGAGCGGCGGTCCGCGGGGCTACGACGCGGGCAAGAAGGTGAAGGGTCGCAAGCGCCAGGCCCTGGTCGACACGGACGGCCGCGCCCTGGTGCTCGACCCGCAGCCGGCCGACGTGCAGGACCGCGACGGGGCCGTGCCGGTGCTCAAGCAGTCACGCCGTTCATATCCTTTCATCGCCAAGGCCTTCGCCGACGCGGGCTACGCCGGCGACAAGCCGGACAGCGCCACGCTCATCGCCGTCGAGATCGTCCGCAAACCACCCGGGCAGGTCGGCTTCGTGGTTCACCCCCGGCGATGGGTGGTTGAGCGCTTCTTCGCCTGGATCAGCCGCAATCGACGCCTCTGGAAGGATCCGGAGGCCACAATCGCATCCGCAAAGGCCTTCCTCTACGCTGCGTCCGTCATGATGCTGCTACGTCGCATAGGTTGCGCAGCCTGACTTCCCGGACGGACTCTCAGCATCCCGTGAACCGATCCGACGCTGATCCCCAGCGCCTCCGCGATGGCTCGCACGCTACGGCCCTCGGCCTTCAACGCCGCGACCTCGGCCGACCTGGCGCGAGACGTCGGCTTGCGGCCCTTGTAGGCGCCTTCCGCCTTGGCCTTGGCGATGCCCTCGCGCTGGCGCTCCAACATCATCGAGCGCTCAAACTCGGCGACTCCGCCCATGACTGTCAGCATCAGCTTGCCCGTTGGGGTCGCGGTGTCGAGGCCGAGGTTGAGGATGCGGAGCGTGACGCCCTTCGCCTCCAGCCGGGCCACGATCTCCAGCAGGTTCGCCACGCTCCGGGCGAGGCGGTCGAGCTTGGTCACGGCGAACACGTCGCCCTGCCGCACGAAGCCGATCGCCGCCTCAAGCTCGGGCCGCGCCGCGACGCTGGACACCTGTTCGGAGAAGATGCGCTCGGCGCCGACCGCGCGGAGGTCGCGGTCTTGCGCCTCGAAACCCGCGACCTGTTCCGTGGTTGACGTCCTAGCATATCCGACGATCACGGGCCCGCTCCGTTCATCTAGGTTCTAAGACGTTGTAGCGGATGCGTTCATTTCGTCAACATCCATTCTAAATGAACGGCGGTGCCGAGGGCGGGCGTTCAACGCCGGAGCGTTCAGCTAGGGCAGGCCCTAGATGAACATAACCGACGCCGAGCGCTCACTCGCAGAGCCGAAAGCTTCCCTGGCTGATCGGCACCTTGTCGGAGAACGCCACCGGCTGTCCGGTGACCTCGAAAGGCCGAAGCGGGCGAGAGAAGTATGTGTACCCCGGCGGGGGTTCCGGAACGCGGTCGTAGACGCATGCCGGCCGGGGCTGCACCACGACCGCGAGCGCCGGCTCCGCTCTCCCGTCGGCGTCTCCCCCGACGTCGACGGCATAGAGCACGCCGTCGGGACCGCGGCGGAAGCGGCGGCCCAACGCCCCGAAGTGCTCGTCGCCGAAGCCGCGCGAGCGATGGCCGAACATCCGTGCGCTGCGACTGCGCCCCGAGCATCCGTACTCACAGGAGTAGTGGGCGTGGGTACCGCCCCGGCTCGCCCGGAAGTAGCTCCTGCTCCCCCGAGCTTCCGCCGTGGTGCTGAGACACCCCAGGACCACGAGGGCTGAGGCGATCGATGCCGCGACGACGAGGCGGTGTGAAGCCGGAAGTTGCATGGCCATGTTCGGTAGGTCTCGACGACGACCTCCGCACGATGGCCTGGGATTCCTTCACACCCTTGAACAATGATGCCGGCTCGTGCCGATGACAGCGTTTCCCCAAAGGTTTTCGCGCTCGCGGCCTTCACCGCGCTGGTAATTGTGGCGGTCGCGGGCATGCCCGTCGTCGGGATGGTGACCGCGGGGGAGCGGATCGGCTGCGGGCTGAACGACCTAGTCGGCACGCTCGCGCTTCCGCTCGTTGACGCCGATCCCTCTCACAGACTGATGTGATCTGGACAGAGCCGAGTGGACCCGCCCGAGCATGCCGTCGAGGTCTGCCCGGATCGCCTCCAGCGTGTCGGGCGCGGTGCGGTAGGGGTGGAGGAAGGGCGCGCTCATGCGTCGGCCCCTTCGCGCAGCGCCCGGCGCGCGGCCGGCGACAGGTCGTCGGCGAGGTAGCTCTCCGCCGTGATGCGGTCCTCGCGCAGCTCGTGCGGCCCGAACACGGCGCGCCGGGTGGCGAAGGCCGACTCCCCCGGCCGGCGCACGTCGGGGCGAGTCCAACGGCGGCGCGGCTTGCGGCCGGTGTCCTCGTCTTGAGGTAAGGGTGCCGATGGCGGGGCGCAGCTCCGCCGGTCGTGATTTCGCACGTCATGTCCTCCGGGTCGTGGTGGATCTCGGCTCGGGGCCGGTGCCGAGGCCGCAGCGATGGCGGCGGCCTGGGGATCGGTCGCAGGCGGGAGGGCGCTGGAGCGCCCGACCTCATAATCGCGGGTGCGGCCTCGGCCGGCTCACGACGGCACCACGTCGCGCAGGCGGACCACGTCGAGGTCGCAGCCCAGCCGCCGGGACCACCAGCCGCGCGAGCGCAGCGCCTTGGTGCGGGTCGTCGACGGCTTGCCGATGCCGACGCCGTCGAGGCAGACGAGGTGCGAGGGGCGGCGCCGGCTCACAGGCGCACCCCGAGGGTTGCGGCGCGGGCGAAGAGCATGATGGCTTCGAGGTCGAAGCGCCCGGCCGCCGTGACGAAGGACGGCCGGGGAGCCGAGCGGGTGGGCTCGGCGGTGCGTAATAAGCGGAGGGGGGTCGCCTGGGGCATTCACGTTGCTCCGATCTGGTCAACGTGCTACTTATGGAGCAACAGCTTGGCATCGTCAAGCGAATTAGCGCAGAAAGAGACAAGTAGTGCAATGACACTCACTGGACGGCAGATCGCGGCAGCTCGCACACTGGTGGGGCTGAACCAGCCTGAGCTGGCCGAGCGCGCCAACATCTCGGCGGCGACGCTTAAGCGGATGGAGGGCAGTCCGGGGCAGGCGGCAGGCCTGCCGAACAACGTCGAGGCGGTTCGCCGCGCTTTGGAGGCTGCTGGCGTGCTGTTTCTTGCCGAGAACGGCGAGGGGCCGGGCGTCCGGCTGCGGAAGGTCGAGCCATGACCCTCACCGGCCGCCAGATCCGGCAAGCCCGCATCCTCCTGAAACTCACGCCGGCCCGACTAGCGGAGCGGTCGAGGGTCGTCACAGTCGACACGATCAGGCGAGCTGAGGCATGTACGGGACAGCCGGCGATCCCCGAAGCTCACCTCCAGGCGATCCGGGGAGCGCTGGAGCGGGGCGGCATAGAGTTCGGCCGGCAGAGCGTTTGGCTGAAAGGTTGCGTGGAGCAGGACCACCCAACCGTACTCACCGCCGCCCAAGTCCGGCAGGCGTGCGCCGATCTCGGGTGGAGGTCGGCCATGCTGTCCCGCCGCGCCAAAGTGTCCTTCAAAGCCGCCTGGAGCGCGCGCCAGGACGACCTGTTCGGAACCCTCTCGACTTCGGAGCTCCGGACCATACGGACAACGCTCGAGAAGGCCGGTTTGTGGTTCGAGATCGACGCTGAAGGCCATCCGAGGGCGGTACTGGCGCGGGCTGAAGCGTGACCTCCTTCCCTGATCTCGGCATCCTCCGTCACCCACATCAACGTGAGCGCGGCTGAGGTCAGCACCGCGCTCCGCATGATCTCCGCGCGCCTCGTCACGCATACAGGCGCGGTCGATCCCGCCCGAACAGGGCCATGACACGGAGCCGGGCGAGTTCTGTGAAGGATCCCATCGGAGCCGGCTTCGCCACGAGGTAGCCCTGGATCTGATCGCAGCCGAGCGCCCGCAGGATCGCGAGCTGTTCCTCGGTCTCGACGCCCTCCGCCGTGACGTGTAGGCCGAGGTTGTGACCCAGGTTGACGATGGTTCGCGTCAGCGTCAGCGCATCCTCGGTTTTCCCGAGCTTCCGCACGAACGATTTGTCGATCTTGAACTTGTCGAATTTGAACAGCTGCAGGTAGCTGAGACTCGAATAGCCAGTGCCAAAATCGTCAAGAGCGATACGCACGCCCATCTCGCGCAACTGGAGAAGCGTCAGCACCGCCTGCGCGGCATCGTCGATCAACACACTCTCGGTCACCTCGACGACGAAGCGAGCGGGGTCGAGTGCGTTGACCCGCAACGCCTTGGCGATGACCCCGCAGACGTCCGACCGCCGGAACTGCTTGGGTGACACGTTGACCGACACTCTCCAGGGATGAGGCCAGCTTGCGGCCTCGCGGCAGGCCGCTTCGATCACCCATCGTCCGATGCCGTCGATCAGGCTCGTCTCCTCCGCGATGGGGATGAACTCCAACGGCGGAACCATGCCTCGCACGGGGTGCATCCAGCGGACCAGGGCCTCGAAGGTCTCGACTTCGCCCGTGACGCCGTTGACGATCGGCTGGAAGTGCAGCACCAACTCTTCCCGCTCGACGGCCCCGGCCAACTCCTGTTCGAGCTGCAGCCTCGCCTGCACCTGCGCGTTCATCGACGCTTCGTAGAAACGCAGCGCCCCGCGCCCTTCCCCCTTCACCCGGTACAAGGCCGCATCCGCAGCGCGCAGCAACGTGTCGGCGTCCGTGCCGTCCTGTGGGTAGAGGGCGATGCCGATCGAAGCACCGATCTCGACCCGCTTGCCCTCGATTTCGAAGGTCTGGCGCAGGGCGTCGAGGACGCGTGTTGCAGTTGCTGAAGCCTTTTCGGGCTGTGACTGGCTCGTCAGCACCATGACAAACTCATCGCCGCCGACTCGTGCCAGAGTGTCGGACGGCTGGATTTCCGCCAGGATGCGCTTGGATACCTGGATCAGCAGGGCGTCACCGGCGGCATGGCCGTGAAGGTCGTTGACCGGCTTGAAGCGGTCGAGGTCGATATAGATCACGGCGAGCGAGCTCCGCTGTTGCGCCGCAACGTCTAGGGACAGGTCGAGCCGCTCCTGAAGACTGTAGCGGTTCGGCAGGTCGGTCAAAGCATCGTGCCGAGCGAGGTGCCGGATGCGGGCCTCGTCGCGCTTACGGTCGGTGAGATCCCGGAGAGCGACCACCGTCGCGGACTTACCGAGGTAGTCGATGGGCTGACACGAGATCTCGACAGGCACCGAGACACCGCCGACGGCGCGGACCTCGACCTCTTCGGGTTGCCGGTCCAGCGGCGGACATGCGGCGCGGCGGATCAAGGCCGGCGTGCTTTCCACCGCGAAGAGGCTCAGCGCCGATCGTCCTCTAAGGTGGTCCGCCGGTGCCCCGAACAGACGTTCCCCAGCGCTGTTCACTTCGAGCACGACCCCGTCGCGATGGATGAACAGCACCTCCTGCGCGAGATTGCTCATCAGTCTCATGCGGCCGAGCTCCTGCAGGGCGCGCCGCGATAGGTGCTGCTCGACCGTGACTGCGGCGAGACTGGAGATCAGGATCGCGACGCTGACGCTCCCGACGGCAGTGGCGAGGAGCGCGGTGCCGAGCACCGTACCAGCAGAGATGTCCGCGACGCCCGGCGCGATGGTGACCGCCGCCATGCCGGCGAAGTGGACCCCGCAGATCGCCAGGGCAAACCAACTCGCGACTTCAAGTTGGTTCTTCTTCGTGTTCAAGCCTGACGCGCGAGCGAAAGCCACGATCGAGAATGCGATGCTGCTTGCCACCGACATCGTCACGAGGCCGCGATCGAGCAGCAGGAAGCCGGAGAACGACATCGCTGCCACCCCGGTGTAGTGCATGCCCGACACAGCCAGCCCGAGCAGCACCCCTCCGGAGACGGCCCTGATCGACTCCGGAGTTCGTGCGGTCCAGGCAATGAAGGCGGCATAGGCGCCGACGGATGCGACGATGGCCGAGAACACCGTCAGGCCCACGTGGTACGCCATCTGCTGTCCCGGCATGAACGCCAGCATGGCGACGAAGTGGAGCGACCATACGCTGCATCCGAAGGTCGCAGCAGCACCGGCGAGCCATCGATCAACCAGATGTCGGGGGGCCTCGCCAGCTCTCGCCAGAAGCGTCGTCGTCGTGTAGCAGCCCAGGATGCAGATCACGGCTGACAGGATCACCAGCCGTATATCGTGTTCGTAGACGATGCAGCCTAGCACCTTCAACATGTTAACCTCGTTGGTCCCACTCACGAGGGTGCATGACATGCGAAGTATTAAGATCCGCTATTGACTTTCCTGAAGTCCGAAGTGCAGGAATGAGGAAATATTTTTTGTTAAAAAAGCCCATGTCTGACAATTATTGTCTTGCAACTTTGAAGATAAATTGCCGTATCGAGTTTAACCTGAAGCTACAGAAGCGGATGAACCCTAGCCTCTCCCCCGAGCTCGCCATCCTCCGCCACCTCGCCGCCCGCACCACCGCCAGCGCGGCGGAGATCGGCACAGCCTGCGCGATGTCGCCCGGCGAGGTCCGCGGTCGCCTCGTCATGCTGGAGAGCCAGCGCCTCATCGCCGGCCGCAGCGGCAAGGCCGCGGGCGAGAGGACGCCCCGCCGCGTCTACGTCATCACGGCAGAGGGGCGCCGGAGGGCGGGGATCAGCGACGCGAGAGCGACGCCGTGACCACGTGGCAGGCCACCGTGGGGCACCCTGTCACGAGGAGCCTGCCGCCATGAACGCCGACGAGTACCGCGCCACCCTCGCTGCCCTCGGCCTCAGCCAGCAGGCGTCGGCCCAGCTCCTCGGGGTGGACAGCCGCACGGCGCAGCGTTGGGCGCTCGCGGAGCGCAACGTACCCCGCCCGGCCGCGCGGTTCCTGCGCTACCTTGTGCGCGTCGGCGCCGATCCCGCCAAGGTGCAGGCCATGCTCGATCAGGACGAGACGGCGGCCACACGCGGAGGCACAGCGAGCGAATGACCGCCCCGCCGACCCTCACTGCCGCCCAGGTCCGGCGGGCATGCGCACTCCTGCGGTGGAGTTCGCCGACGCTCTCGCGGCGAGCCAAAGTGTCCTATGACGCAGCCCGTATGGCTCGCACCGACGATGCCGTACTGGCCGCCCTGCCCTTCTCCGACGTGTGGGCCATCCGCACGGCGCTGGAGCGGGCCAGGGTGCGCTTCGCGTTCGACGCCGAGGGGCGGCCAGGGGCGGAGATGGCGGACGGCTTGTAGCGTCATCACGCGACCACGTGGTAACGTGACAGCGTTGACACGTCGTCGGCCGCGTTGGAGTTATCCGCCATGTCCCGCACCGTCGCCCCGAAGAAGCCCCGCACCGCCGGCGCGCTGGCGAAGCCGCTGACGCCCTCGTCCGAGCTGGCGGCCGTGGTCGGCGCCGAGCCCCTGGCCCGCACCGCCGTGGTGTCGAAGCTGTGGGACTACATCCGCAAGCACGACCTGCAGGACCCGGCCGACAAGCGCGGGATCATCGCGGACGCCACGCTGCGGCCCATCTTCGGCGCCGAGCGAATCACCATGTTCGAACTCGCCAAGGTCATCGGCCCGCATCTGACAGCGGCATGATACCCAGCCCCGCGAAACGTCGGCACGCGACAACGTGACGACGTGTCCACGCGGGGGAGGGAGCATGCGCGTTCTGACGATGGCGAGCCAGAAGGGAGGCAGCGGCAAGACGAGCTTGGCCGCCTCCCTGGCCGTAGCGGCGGCCGATGGAGGCGAGACGGTTGCGGGCATCGACACGGACCCGCAGGGGAGCCTCGCCGCCTGGGGGCGTCGCCGCCAGGCTCAGGGCCTTACGGTCGAGACGGCAGAGCCCGCGCGGGTTCGCCAAGCGCTCGATCGCGCCAAGGCTTCCGGGGCGTCGCTGGCGATCGTCGACACGCCTGGCATATTCGGCGCCGGCGTCGCCATCGCCCTGCAGGACGCGAATTTCGTGCTCGTGCCGGTCAAGCCGTCCATCCTCGACGTCGAGGCGGCCCGGCCGACGGTCGAGCAGCTGCAGACGCTCCGCAAGCCGTTCGGCCTCGTGCTGAACCAGTGCCTCACGTCCAGTCAGGGTCGCACGCTCGACGCCGCGACGGCGCTGGTGCGCTCCGGCACGCTGGCACCGTGCATGGTGGCGCTGCGGGCCGACTTCCTGGACGCCATGACGGCCGGGCAGGGCGTGACCGAGATCGCACCGCGCGGCAAGGCGGCTGCCGAGGTGCGCCTTCTCTGGGCTTGGATCGCCGAACGCATGCAGGAGACGCCCGCCCGTGGCTAAGACGCCCCGCCCATCCATCGCCGACCAACTCGCCGGAATAGCCGCCACGCGACCACGTGACGATGCGACCACGTTGCCACGTCATCACGTGGCGGTGCCCGAGGAACCGGATGCAGCCCCACCGCCGGCAGCAGCGCCCGCACCTGAGAGCGCACCGCGTGACCACGTGACCACGTCGTCACGGCGCAGCGTGTCCACGCGGAGGCGGGAGAACGAGACGCCGGACGGCATGAAGGTGCGCCAGCGTGTCGAGCGGCCCCACGCGAGCCTCTACGCCCATCCGCGCGTGTTCAAGAAGCTGCGCGAGATCGCGGCGGCCGAGGACTGCAAGCCACACGACCTCTACGTCGAAGGCTTGCGAATGGTGCTGGAGCGCTACGGCTACGACCTCGACAAGATCGAGCGCGGCGAAGCGTGACAACGCTACCACGTGACGACGTGGCAGCGTTTACCCCTGCCTGGCCCACGCCCTGAACACGGCCTCCTGGACCGCGACGGCCCTGTCGCTTCCCACCCGCCGGGCTTCGCCGTCTCACCCCTCCCCGAACCGCCTCAACGCCTGCTCCGGCCTCCTCGCGGGCTGGTCCAGGATCTGTCGCGCCTCACCGATGGCGAGGTCGATCGCGGCATTCAGCGCCTTCACGGCGGCTGTCTTGCCCGTGACCTTGCGGAGGCTGAGCAGGGATGTGAGCGCGGTCCTGGCCGCTGCGATGACATCGGCTGTCGGCATCGGCAGGTTGTAGCGCCGCGCCGGTTGGGGGCAAGGTGTGGGGCTGAGCGCGATCTGCGTCGTGTGAGGCCCGCGGTCCGGCAGGACGCGACTTGGCCGGGCCGCGGTCAGCCGATGTTAGACCGTGGCGCCATTTCGGCGAACCGCCCCGGATGCCCGACGTCCGCGGCGAGCCGGTGTAGCGCCTCACTGGCGCGGGACAGCGCCGCATAGTGCGCCCCTCCGATCGTGAGCCCGGCCATCTCGGCGCACAGGGCGCGGTGGATCGGCGCGACCTGGTCGAGCAGCGCCGTCGCGCTCGGCAGCGTGGGAAGGCGTCCTGAGCGGCGGGCGGACATCAGAACGGCGCCCCGTCGAGCGGCCGGTCGGCCACGAACTTCGACGCCAGCACCGTCGACAGAAACGGCCCCTGCTCGCCGTACATCACGTTCAGCCGCAGCGGCGTCATGTCGTCGAAGACCGCGACCACCCTGCCCGTCGCGTCCTCCCACGGGTCCGGTACTATGTAGCTGCCTCACCCGACGGCTAGAACAATGGCTTAGCTCCGGTCCTCACTGGACCGTCAGCAGGTCGACGACGTTCACATCGACGCGCACCAGCGGCCTGCCATATCCGTCCGTCACGGACAGATACCATGCTCCATCATCGTGCACCAAAGACGCTTGATCGAGCAGCATGCCCCCGGCCAGTCGAACGGCTTCGGTTCGCGCGGTTCGAACGTCGGGGAGATCGATGCCTTCTTCGTCCAACGCTTCTCTGCCGTTGTGGACGCAAAAGTGAAAGCGAGGCATGCGCGTTCTCCGGTGATCGGAAGCGCACAAGGCTCGCTCAGCCGCCGGTGCCCGATGATCGATCCGACGATGGTCCTGCAACGGATGCGGCTTATCGCCAGTTCGCGTGGCTGAATCGTTTTCCCTGCGCGTTGGTACGGGGTGTAGGAGGCCTGTCCATGCCGGATTCCCCACCGACCCGCCGGTACTTTACCGAAGCGGCCCGCATTGCCGCTGCCGCGGCCAGAAAGGTGAAGCAGGAAGCTCCTGACGCGTTCGGTAAGCCGGAGCTGTTCATCGTCAAGGCGGGCACTCACGCCTTCACATGGGAGCTGCGCAGGTTCGGCGGCGTGGTGCTCCAACGCGGGCCCGAGGCGTTCCCGAGCCAAACCCTCGCGCGGGCTGATGGCATGCTGGCTCTGGCCGCGCTGTGCGCCTCGCCTGATCTGCCGACGTTCAAGCGAGAGCTGCGGCCGTAGGCATCCGGCCGGGAAGAAGCGGGGCAGGTCAGCACTGGTAGACGGGCGGGGTCGAAAGGCTCCGCCCGTTTCGCGTTGAAGCGCCGGCCTCGCGCCAGTTTGACACAAGGCCCCGGTCTGGGCGTGATGGGCGATGGTCCGGCGCGAGTCGCGGCGGCCGAACGGAGCAACGATGGCCGGATAGGACGCTGAAACGGAAAGAGCCCCACCCCGGCAAGGGTGAGGCTCTTGGAACCGAATAGGGCTTTGGGACCCCGAACAGTCCCGACGCTCTCACGACGGCATCGAGTCGTCAACGTGAAACCGCACGGTTTCGCGATCGGGAACGTACGCGCTCGGGACGGCCCCAGCTTGGGGCAGGGATCATGTTTGCGGACGACATCAGGCGAGCCCTGCCGGGCACGCCACGGGAGCGGCTTGCCGAACTGTCGGCGGCCGTGTGGAAGGGCTTTGCCTGCGGGGCGGTGTCCGAAGAGGACGCGCAGGGGCTCGCGGAGGAGATCGCGGCGCACAAAGCGGTGCCGGCCGTGCGTGTCGATATCGGTACACGCCGGCGCGTCGGCTCCCGGCCGAGATCGCCGGCCGCGATGGAGCGCCGCCGGCGCTGGACGTCGAGCGGATGGCTCCCGCCGCAGCTCGCCGCCCGCTTCACCATGGGCGAGACCGCGGCCCTGTCGGCCATCGCCGCCGAGGTGGCGCGCCGCGGCCTGTGCCGGCTCACCATAGGCCACATCGCGGCGCTGGCCGGGGTAGGGCGCACGACGGTGCAGAATGCCGTCCGGCAGGCCGTGGCGCTTGGCATCCTCACCAGCGAGGAATGGCGCCTGTCGGCCTGGCGCTCGGCCCCGAACACCGTGCGGATCATCAGCCCCGAGTGGCGCGCCTGGCTAAAGATGCGCGACAGGAAGCGGGCAGGGGACCACCCGCGGCAAGCCGAGAGCACCGCCCCAAGCATCAGCGGTGCTAAGGCGTCAGCATCGAAATCGGGCCTGCAGAGCACCGCTCCAACTACCGGGAAATCCCAGGCAGTTGCCCGAGGGCGCTGGACGGCTGGGCCTACGCGCCGGCCGTGGTCGGTGGCGGGCAGGGACGTGCGCCACGGTGGCGTGAAGTGACCGGCTGGCGACCATCGCCCTGACGCGGGGCGTTGGCGTGTCGCGGCGGAACGCCAATGGCGCCCCGGGCCGGGGCGTCAAAGTGCCGACGGGGTGGGTTCAGAACCGCGGGCACCCTTCGGATTACAGATTCATCTTACCCCACCAGCGGTCGACGAACCGCAGCGTTCCGAGAAGGCGAGAGAAGGACCGGGAGATGATGCAGCACGCCGCCGACGCCTTCACGGTCGCCGCAGTGCTGGCCGGGCTGTGGGCCGCTTGGTTGTGGCGGGTGGCATCCGGGGTACAGATTGAGCCTGATAGGCAAGCCCTGGATCGGGTAAGGGACCCGGCGTTCGTCGCGCTGATCCATGCCAGAGCCGCACGAGACGCTTGGGAGCGGGCCGGCGGCTTGAACAGCAGCGCCGCCAAGTGGACCGCTGCCTCTGTCGGCCTTCAGATCATCGCCACCATCCTCGGCCGCCTCGCCATGCCCTGAAACGACCTCGCGCCGCCCCTACGGAGCCCGCTGGAAGCATTTTTGGCCTCTCCACGCACGAAGTAGAGACCGGGGTACGAAATCGCCGCCCACGGGGCTCCTGCGCTTCAGTGCGTAGGGTGTGACGTCCCTTCGCTTGTGGCCCTTCGGTGGTCCTTTGTTGCCCCTTGTGGCCCTCGTCAGCATGACCTCCGCCCGGAGCAAGCAATGCCCTCCCGACTACGCGGGGAGGGCGCCTGGCCTCGCTCGCTGCGCTCGGGGCGGCGTCAACGCGGCGTCAACCGCACCGTCCCATAGTGCCCCGGTCGGCCGCGCGATCCGCCGCGGCTGTCGGGGTGGGGGAGGCCGCGTCCGTACTGGCCTCCCCTCAAGCGCCTCACGCGTGGAACGCGATGTCGCCCTGGTTCGCCGCGAGCTGCTGCTTGGTGATGCCCTTCAGCAGCAGCGTGTCGTGGGTGCCGGGGCCACCGCCGGGGCTCGACGCGGTCGGGTCCGTGATGAGCAGGCCCGCGTTCGTGTTTCTGGCGCTGGCCAGCACGGTGGCGATGTCGTTGCCGTAGTCGGAACCCTTGAAGCTCAGCACGTCGTGGTCCGCCCCGTCCACCCGGAACAAGCTCACCACGTCGCGCCCGAAGCCGGGGTCGAACACGAAGGTCGTGTCAGGCGCGCCGCCGTTGTTGAACGTGTCGAAGAAGTTCGACTGCACGGTCTGGCCGCCCTGGTAGATGCTCACAGCGTGCGAGCCATCGTTCTTGTCGCGGACCTCGGTGGTGAGCGACCCATTTGCATCCCGCGTGTCAGTGACGGCCGAATAGGACTTGCCGTCAAAGTAACTGCCACCAGAAAAACGGTATGTGGTGGTGCCGTCCGCGTTCTGAGCGGCCGTGACGGTCTCAATGCCGACGCTCGCCGCGTCGCCCGTCGTGCCCTTCGGTCCAGGAATGCCCTGCGGCCCGGTCGGTCCAGCGGTGCCCGTGGCGCCGACGCTGCCCATGGCGCCCGTGGCTCCGATCGGTCCTTGAGCGCCAGTCGCGCCGTCTGCTCCGGTGGCGCCCGTGGCACCGGTCGCGCCCGTCGAGCCGGTAGCACCAGGATTAGCAGTGACGGTTACAGAACCATACAATGCAGTTGATGCATTGCTTTCGTTTGCAACTGGTTGATATGTTATATCCTGCGTCGTAACAGAATTGTTACTTATAGAATTATCTTTGCTAAAAGCAAAAAAATCATATGTACCCACAGGTAAAAAAGTTTGGTACTAATACTGTCCGTTATTAGCCGAATCTCTAGTGCTGTTATTGTTAACTGTGATTTGTCCTATAAGGACAGTCTGATTATTATCAACGTAAGCGAAGTTTATGACATCTCCGACCTGTGAGTCGTCGCCCGTAAATGTCACCGCGCCATAAGCCGTCGTCGCCATTACCGCCTCCATCCCTCGCCGCGTCGCGCGGGCACCATTGCTCTTTGGTTCGACTGGCGCGAACCGGTCGCGCTCCGGCTCTCCTGTGCGTCAAGCCAGGGATCACCCTAAGCAGGGTCTTAACGAGCCGTCCACGGTGCACGCGATGAAAGCGGCCGTTCCGAACGCTCCGTCCCGGATAGGCATCGAAAAGGACGAGTTGACCGTTCTTGACGTGCCCGGCATGCCGCGAGCCATGCGCCCCGACCCCGTCCACCTCCGCTTCGGACCCGACACGCACCCGCCCGACGAGCGCGTCGAGGCGTGGCGCTCAGCCCTCGGCTTCTCGCACGACATGATGGTCGCGCCCGAGGACCGCGCCGACTTCCGGGCCAGCTTCGACGGCCACCACCTCGGCTCCATCCTGCTCGCCGACATGCGCTCGGGGCCGCACACCGCCGTGCGCGACAAGGCCCACATCGCTCGCCATGCCCTCGACGCAGTCGCGCTCGACGTGTTCGTCGAGGGCGGGCTCGTCGGTCGCGTCGGCACCCACAACGTCGCGGTCGGGCCGGGCGACGCCCTGCTGCTCGACTTGCGCGACACCATGCACATCGACGTGGCCGAGCACCGCTGCGTGACGCTGGTGGTGCCCCGGCCGCTCTTCACCGAACGGGTGAAGCGCGCCGGGGCGGTCGGCGGGCGCATGCTGGCGGCCGGCACGCCCGAGGCCCGGCTGCTCGCGGGGCAGCTCCTGCACCTGCTCAATGTCGCGGCGGACCTGTCCGAGGCGCTGGCCGAGGCGGCGGGGCTGGCGGCGCTCGACCTGCTCGCGGCCTGTCTCGCACCCCGGCCCGGCCGCCGGAAGCGCGAAAGCCAGCGGAAGGACCGTGCCCCCGAGTTGGCGCGCGTCGAGCGGTTCATCGAGCGCAACATCGCGAAGACGGACCTCGGCCCCGAGGCGGTGTGCGCTCACTTCCGACTGTCGCGCACAGCGCTGTACCGCCTGATCCAGCCGCTCGGCGGCGTGGCGGCCGTGGCGCATCGACACCGCACCCTCGCGGCGCATCGGCTGCTCACCTCGGAATGGGGCCGTGATCTCGCCATCGACGAGGTGGCGCGCCGCTGCGGCTTCGGTACGGGGCAGTCGCTGCGACGGGCGATGGCGGACGCCTATGGGGCCTCCCCGCGGGAGATCCGAAAGGCGGCCGTGGTGCTCGACGACGCGCCACCGCCGGTTGACCCCGAGACGTCGGCCTGGGTGGACGCCGACTTCACCCATACGGCCCCGTGAACAGGTCCCCGCACGCCCGCCGAGCCTGCAGCGCCACGACTTGGCGCTTCCAGTGCTCCGGGACATCGTTCAGCGGGTAGCAGCGACAGCCCCGATCGGCGGAGAAGCGCTCAGATGTTCGGCAGCCCAGGCTGCACGACGATCGTCACCGGATGCGAGTCGGCCTGCCCCGTCTCGCGGTCGACGATGTCGAAGATCACCTCGTCCTGACCGACGAACCCCGCTGACGGCCTATACGTCACCCGACGGGCGAGAGCCACCACGGGCGCGCATCGGTCGGAACCCCTCCCTGCCATCCGGACGTCGTCGACCATGATGGCGCCGTGCGCCGGAGGTCGGATGACGCGGATGTCCGGTGCTGCGCCGACCGAGCAGTCGCTGCGGACCACGGCGTAGATCCCGATCGGCTGATCCTTGCCCGGCGTCGTGCTGACGAGGCGAGGGGAGGCTGCCCGTCCCGACCCTGCGGTCAGCATCACTGAGGCAGCAAGGGCGAGGCGCATCAGTGATTCTCCCATGGGCATATCCTGCATCGAGGCGGGGTTGCTGCTCATGGCCGGCAAGCTGGAGCGGCCTGTCCGAGTTACCGCGATTGGGGAATGTCCAAGCTCGCGTCGTGAAACGAGGCGGAAGGGCGGAAGAAACCGGAGCCCGAAAGAGGGCCGCTCCACCTTCCGGCGAGCGGCCCAAGTCTGGGGAGGAACGCCCAAAAAGGGCATGCGCCCGAAGGCGCACGGATTAAGGACAGTAATCCAACCCAAGTTCCGTACAAAAACTCACCGAGATTACGCATTTATCAATGATGACCTATCATTGCACCGTATGTTGGTAGCTTATGTTAGATGCCAGGAGAAAGGCGGAGCGCATCGCTGATCTGACAAAAGCGATTTCTCTGAAAAATGAACGAAGGATTAACTTGAGATGAGGGCTTGAGCGGGTTGAGCGTGCCACATGGACGCGTGTTCATCGTTGGGGCTCGACGACATGCCGCTCACCAGACCGACGCGACGTCATTTCACGGAAGCCGCTCGTGCGGCCGCGATCGAGGCGAGGCGGCGCAAGAGGGAGGCGGCCCTGCCCAGAGACACGCTGGAGGTGTTCGTCGTTCGGCGCCCCACCGCTGGCCTGGAGTATGGTTGGGAGATCCGCCGTTTCGGGGCGCTGGTGTTCGACAAAAGCCTCAAGGACTACTCCACGACGCAGAGCGCCCGGTCAGCCGGGGAAGCCGCGCTCAGACAGAGGGCTGTCGAAGCATGACGCCTATCGCGCCACCGCCGAGCCCGAGGACGTCCTCTGTCCCGACACTGCCGACCGCCCGTATTACCACCCGCCAGGAGACGCGCGATCGCCTTCTTCGCGTCTGCGAGGTCGTGCTCTGGAGCATGGCTTGGCGGAGGATGCATTGATGTGGCCTGGGTCGGCCTCGCCCCAGCGCGAGACGATGTGCGAGCTGTTTCGCAAGCTCGGCGACGAGCAGGAGGCCGTGTGCCTGGCCTACATGGAGGCCGAGCGGGACGGCAGGGTCGCTCGGCCGCGGGGAGCTGAAGACATGACGCCCGGCACCCACGCCAGGACGCTGTGGCGCGAGGGCAAGCTGAAGGGCTGGCTCGCGAGGTGAAGGCCGCGGCATCCCGCCCCATGTCGTTCAATGTGCGGCCCGTCGAGAGCGACGCCTCCGGCCAGCGGTGGCACTGGACCGTCTACGACGACCCGCACGGCTGCTTCGTGCGCAACGGCCAGGTGTCCGGCGACCGCGACAAGGCGGAACGGGCTGCGCGTGCCGCCATCGCCATCATGGGCGGCACCTTGAGGCCGTCGGAGCCAGCTCACGCTTCCTCGGGCGACGGTACCTACCGGGCCGCGGGCCGTCCTCGGCCAGAGGTGGACGATCCATGACGGACCCGCAGGCGGTGGCGCTGTTCACCATAGCTGCCGGAAGCGCGGTTGGCGCCCTCCTCATGGCTACCGCGGCGGACGAGGCCACGCAGGACCGTTCCAGAGCGGCGCATCGCGCAGTTCTTCAGCAACCTCTCAGGCGCAGGCCTGCATGGGTTCGTCCCGTGGCCTTCCGCTGCACGAGCTTCGCCTTCCTGGTCGGGATGACGGCCTCCGGTCTGGTTCTCATCTGCGCCCCGTTCTGATGCTCCACCCTTTGCAGCGGCTAGACACGCTGCCGGGGCTTGTCCGACGGCGTTGAAACGAACCGCATCCACGCCGTCCGGCCGCGGGGAGCACGTATGGAGGCCACGAGACCGGTGCCGGAGATGATCGGGAAGGCCCCGCGCTGCACGTGCGGAGCCCGCTGGCGACGTTTTCGGAACCTCGACGTACGGACCGAGGCCAACAGCTCGCGCCAGTCGATCGAATAGAGCCGGCTGTGGCGGGGGTGGATCGGCATGGGGTTACCGCTTCGGCGTTCGTGCAGGCAGGCTGAGGTTGCCGGCGCGCCAGGACCCGTCCACGACGTCATCCCAGCCCTTCAACTTCGACGCCCGCTTCGCCTTCCACGCCTCCAAGGCGCTAATGGGCTGATCCTTCCCGGGCTCACCGGTCACGACCGCGATGCGGCCGTCGGGGTCGATCTCGAACCGCTGCACCTTCAGCCCCGCCTTGTCGGCGGCCTTGAGTGCTCGGACGAGGTCGGCCTGCCGGAAGGCGGCGTGGCGGATCGGCATGGGGCAGGGCGCTCGGGCGTGGTCAGAGAGACGTCGCATTCTTCAAGCTTGTCACGGCGTCAAGCGCTTGTGATGTTGTCGGGCAACCGTCAGTGGCCGAGAAAGGAATCGGCGCAATCGTGAGAGCGGGAACAGGTCGGGGTTAGGGTTGGCACACGCGAAGGCACTGGTGAACCCCAAGCTCCTGCGTTGGGCGCGTGAGCGGGCCGGGCTATCCCTCGACGGGCTGTCCGATCGCCTTCGCTTGCCCGCGGAGCAGGTCACGTCCTGGGAGGCCGGCGAGGCCCGCCCGACGATAGGACAGGCGCAGAAGGTGGCAAACATCACCCATACGCCATTTGGCTACCTGTATTTGAACGAGCCTCCCCCCGAGCCGTTGCCGATTCCCGATCTGCGGACAGTCGGGAGCGGAACGCCTACCGACGTCAGCATCAACCTGCGGGACGTTGTGCGCGACGTCATGCAGAAGGTGCTCTGGTACGCGGACTACCTACAGGACATCGGCGCCAGGGAGCGGCTGCCTTTCGTCGGCAGCTTCGACTTGACCGCTTCCGTGTCCGAGGTGGCCACGAGCATCGAGTTGCAGATCCCGCGGCCGCAGGCAGCAAGCGCCCCCGACGATTTCCTGCGTATCTTGGCGGCTCGGGCAGAGAGCGTCGGCGTGCTGGTGATGCGCAGCGGCATCGTCGGTAACAACACGCACAGGCCGCTGGCTGTGGGCGAGTTCCGAGGTTTTGCGATTGCCGACCCGTTCACGCCTGCGGTCTTCGTGAACAGCGCCGATGCCCCGGCGGCAAGGGTCTTCACCCTGGCGCACGAACTGGCACACATCTGGATCGGCAGCAGCGGTATTTCCGACGCTGCACCTTCCGTGACCAAGGCGTCTGAGGTCTTCTGCAACGCCGTCGCTGGCGAATACCTTGTCCCTGAGGCGGCTTTTCGACAATGCTGGCGCCTAGACCTGCCCTTCAACGCCAACTTGCAGCGCGTGGTCACGACTTTTCACGTAAGCCGGGTCGTCGCAGCGCGTCGAGCGCTTGCGTTCAAGTTCGCGAGCCCGGCGGAATACCAAAGCGTCTATGCGATCGCTCTGAACGAATATGAGGACAAGGAGAGCGGTGGGGGAGACTTCTACCGCACTGCTCGCGTGCGAAACGGTGATCGGATATCCAGGGCTGTTATTCAGCAGGCAAAATCTGGTCGCATACTTCTCAGAGATGCGGGTAGACTGTTGGGGGTGCAGCCCAGCAGCCTCAATATTTTCGCTAAGGCTCTTCAATCGTGAGCTACATCCTGGATACCAATACTTTTATTGAGGCGAAAAATCGCTATTATCGAATGAAGATATGTCCTGGGTACTGGAACTGGCTTCTCCTGAAGTGCGGAACCCAGGATGTGCGCAGCATAGACAGGATCGCGCACGAGTTGTCCAAAGGCTCTGACGACCTGTCCGTTTGGGCGGACGCCCACCCGGAGCTGTTTCATAAGACGACCGACACCGGGACCCAGGGGCACTTCGCGGCAGTGGCGAACCACGTCGCCAACCTACCCAACATGAAGCCTGGCGCCATCCCGAGCTTCCTGAGTGGCGCAGACCCATGGCTCATCGCCAGCGCTATGCAGACTGGGGCAACGGTTGTCACGCATGAGGTCTACGCCCCGGATATCCGTAGGAAGGTGCAGATTCCCAACGTCTGCATTCACTTCAACGTGCCGTACATCGACACCTTCGACCTTCTTGACACTCTGCAGGCTGAGTTCGTCCTTGCGGCATAGACTTCATGCCGGTCCGACCTGCTCCGCCACCTGCCCCAGCGCCGCCCTGACCCGTTCCACCTCGCACCGGAGCGGCGGATCGTCGTCGAGCGCTCGTCCGGCCCAGCCGACCGTTGCAACAGACCCACTCTCTCGCGCATCCTGCCATCGGCGCGGCCCTCGTGTTGGAGCAGCCCATGCGTCTCGCCCTCGCCGCCGTCGCTCTCGTGGTCGTTGTGGGGCAGGGGTGGGCGGCGCCGAGGTGCATGGCCCGTTTCGTCACCGATGCCCACGGGCAACTTGACCTCGACAAGGTGCAGCACCGCGGCCGAACTTTCGGCCCTGTGACTCAGCTCAATGTCGATAGGAAATCCAGAATACCCTACGTCTGTAGTGAGGACATAGAATGTTTTCCTGCGTCGGCTGTAGAACTCACAAGCCCATGCCGCCTATCGGCGTCTGCGTTTAAGGACGAAGACGAGGACCACATAGAAAAGAAATAGTCTTCCCTTACATCGACCCGCAATCCGCACGCCCGGCCGCCTGGCCACGGTGGAGATGCGGCTCGATGTCCGCGGAGCCACACACCACGCACCGCTTCAGCACGGCCAGGGCCTCGCCGATGTAGGCGGACAGGAACTCCCCGTCGTCGCCCCGATCGAGCCTCTCCGCCATCGCCGCGGTTGCCCTCTCGTCGATCGTTGCGACGTAGCCCAGCGCCGTCAGCCGCTCGGGGCTGTCCCACAGGTAGTCCGGGCGCGGGCCCGTCCAGGCGATGCCCTGGCGCTCGAAACGCGCGAGGAGTTCCCACGCCGCGAGGTCGACGTGCGATCCGTCGTCCAGACGCAGCCAGGCATGATATGCCCCGGCCTCGACGCTGATGCTGCCGTCGCTCCGGGTGTAGGTGTGATGCCGGCCCCCGCCCATCGGCCGCATCAGGTCCCCGACGACGACGCTCGCCTCGACCCCGAACCGATCGCGGAGGATGCGGCGGCCGACCTCGGCCTGGTGGGCGCAGGAGCCCGACGCGCTCCACGCCTGCAGCGCCGCGCACGTGAGGAGCGGCTCCCGCACCGCACGGGCGATGCAAGCCCTCGGGAGGTGGTGGATCGCGTCCGCTCGCCACGGCCTGCCGGCC
>NZ_JAJLMN010000002.1 GCF_021730615.1 Lichenibacterium dinghuense | reverse complement strand
GCTTCCGGCCCTTCACGGGCTCCTCCGGCTCGGCCTCTGGGACCACCGCAGGAAGGGGCGCCTGCGGGGACTCCACGACAGGCTCGGGGGCGGGCGGGGAAGCTTCCGCCTGGGGCTCGGCCTTGGCCCCCATGAGATCGTCCAGGCTCATCACGCTCGGCCGCTTCGTCACTTGCCTGTCTCCTTCGCTTGCCTGTTCACCCAAGCCCAAAGCTCCCTGATCTCGGCCGCCGCCTGCCCCTTGGGCGCATACTCCGTGACCCCCTGCCCGGCCGCGAAAGCGTCCTGATAGTCGGCCCTGGCATGGATCATGGGCTCGGCCAGCAGCCCCAGGGAGGCCAGCCCTGCCGCCATCTCGGCCGCTCGGGAGCTACGGGCGTTCGGGGTGCATTGGTTCAACACGAACCCGAATGATCGGCCGCCGCGGATCAACGCCTCGACGGTGGGCTTGATGGCGAGGCCATCGGGGCGGGTGGGCCGTAGGGGCACGAGGGCCAGGGTGCCAAGCTCCATCGCGGCCCGCGTGATGGGGTTGTCCGCGCCGGCCGTGTCGAGGATCGCCAGGGAGAACCTGCCGGCCACGCCCCGGAGCACCGCGCCCAGCTCGCCCGTGCGCTCGGCCGGAACCGTGACGACTGCCGGGGTCTCCGCCTGCCGGCTGTTGCCCCAGGCCGCTAGGGTGCCCTGGGGGTCGAGATCGAAGGCCACAACGGTCTCACCGGCCTGCCCTGCCGCGACCGCCAGGGACGTTGCCAGGGTGCTCTTTCCGGTCCCGCCCTTTTGGGTGACGAGGGTAACGACGCGCATCCCGTGGTGCCCTTATGCCGTGGCGCAGGTGCATGTAGGACCACCCACGCACCTACGTCTACACGCTGAAACGTACCCGCATGGGGATGACATAGCGCGGAGCCATCACGGCGCTAGTGCGCTTCAACGCGCATATGCTACACAAGGGCCGCCCTAGGAGCACTGTGAGGTGTCCCGGTTTGACATCCTGCCGCAGTGTAGGCGTGATGGGGGATCGGGCGGCGCGAGTCGGCCGGGGATGACGAGGACGAGGACCGCCACGACAGACCGCTAAAACGACGAAACCCCCAGGCTCACCACAAGCCCAGGGGTTCCAAATCGATAGAGGCTTTCGCCACCTGACAGTCGCGAAGGTCTCACGGCTCCCCCCAAGGAGTCAACGGGGAAAACGCCACGTTCCCCGGTCGAGGTCGCTTTGCGCCTTGCGTGGCCCCATGAGGGGCTGACAGATGTTCGCTGACGAAGCGAGGCGGGCCATTGCGGCTTCGCCTCTGACGGGGCTCGACGCCCTGTCTAAGTCCATATGGCAGGCCTACGGCGCGGGTGCCGTGAACGACGCCGAGGCCTCTGAACTGTGCGAGCTGATCGCCGCTCGCCGGGCCGTGAAGACTGCCCCCCAAACTCCCAGGCGTAGCACCGGGCCGCGCCCCAGGTCCGATGCCAGCCTTGAACGTCGCCGCCGTTGGGTGGCCTCGGGATGGCTGCCGCCCACGCTGGCCTGCCGGTTCACCCAGGCGGAGGCTGCCGTGCTCTCCGTGATCGCCGCCGAGGTGACGAAGGCGGGCCGTTGCGTGCTTCCTATTGGAGCCCTCGCGGCCCTCGCCGGGGTGGGCAAGACCACCGTGCGGACCGCCTTGCACCAAGCCCGCACCCTCGGGCTCCTTACGGTCGAGGAACGGCGCCTCTCGGCCTTCCGCAGCGACACCAACGTGGTTCGCATCGTCTCCGGGGAATGGCGGACCTGGCTGTCTCTCGGCCGGGGCAGGAAGGCCGAGGGGGGTGGGTCCAGAACAGCGGTGCCCACGAGCATCCAATTACAAGATAGGCCGCAGCAAGCCCCACGCTACAGGGGAAGTCGGCGAGTAGAGCCCAGCTCCTCCCGCCCATTCATCCATCCACGGCGCCGCCAGGACCCTCGATAGGGCCAACCGGCCCACGTCGAAAGAATCCACCATGCCGAGTGAGCTGTTGCTGTGCCCATGCGGGAAGCCCGTAGAGCGCCGGTCGGGTGCCGGAAGGCCTCCCCGTACCTGTCTCGCCTGCCGGGAGCCCTATCGGGACCGCAGGAAGGTACCGGGTGTCGGAAGCGAGGCCACCTATGCTCCCGTGAACGTGAAGCCTCCGAAGCCCCCGAAGGTCGATTGGAGAACCCTGGCGGGGCTTCCCCCGGCCCAGCCTGCCGCCGAGCGGGTTCCCTATGTGCCGCGGGAGGTGCCCCGGAAGGCTGTAGTGGCGGAACGGGTGAAGGGGTCGCCCCGGCTCAAGCCTATCTCCAAAAAGCAGGCTTGAATCAGTCCTCCCGCTTTGCGTGAACGAGGATCGGTTGCCGTCACGCTCCAACCGGGTGCAAGATCGCCGTCCATGAAGAATATCCAGATTATCGACGGCGCTGCGAACGCGACCTTCAGCGTGTTCCAGGCCACAGACGAGGAGTTCGCTGTGATCTTCCCGAACGGGCGCGACATTGAGCTGATCGAAGATTTGGTCGAACGAATTGGCGAAGAGGCCGCCGGTTCCGTGCTGACGCCTGTTTGGGACCGCCCAATTCTGAAGCGCGACGCAGTCGGGGTACACGGAACCTTGTTCTACGATAATGAACATCGACGGCCGCATATACCGCCCTCGAAGCGCGAGGTGGATTGGGCTGATAGCGCGATCAGTCAAGCTCAGCGTGATCTGTTCTCTCAGCACCGCTAATTTGTCCACGCCACCTACGCTACTTTCGCTGCGCTAGGGCAGGGGGTCGTTTTGTTTTGGGCCAGCCATGCGAGCGGGCATTGATAGATCGTCGCGTGGGCGTTCCCCCCCCGTGCCCGGCCGCGGACCGCACGCGATACAGGCGCGCGTGATGGCGGGCGCACCCGCGGCGGGATGAACGTGCATCATCGCGCGGCCGGGCGCGGTGGAATGCCGGCCCTCCGGGGCACCCTGTCGTGGCTTCTCGGGGGGCTGCCTGGGGCATGTGCTGGCCCGCTCCCGCATCACGACGCTTCGACTCCGTAGCATCACAGCGCACCCGCATTGTTCCTAGGATCGCCTGGAGAGGCTGTAGAGGGCCACTCGGCTGTTTCTGCTACCCCGAACCGCTTCCATCCCCATGATTGCCGTCCACGGCCTCCGCAGGGGCAGCACGGGGCATCCTAGCGGGGAAGGCCGGGGTGCGGGGGCGCGTGGAGAGGCAACGCTATAGCATACCCACGCTAATGCGCTGATACGCCGTAACGTGGTTACGTCTCCGAGAACCGTGGAAGTCTGCCCAGTGGCTGGGACACCGTGACAGCCTCCCGCCCCGAGATCGCCGCCCATGGCCTTGGCAGGGCCAGCACGGGGCATCCTGGTGGAGCCTGGGGGCTTCATCCGTTGAACACCCTTCCGGCAGGCCGACTCATGCGTGAGAGATGGTTTCGGATGAATACACCCCAAGCGAACCTGCGTGATCGATGCGAGAGCCGCTTTCTACCGTGTTGCCCTGGCGTCACCGCTGAGGACGAGGCGAAGGCCGAGCCCGACCATCACCAAGCCGGCGAACCGCTCCTGCCACGCGATCAAGGACGGCCGACGAGCGAGCCACGTCCCGAATGTCCCTGCGCCAAGCGCTACCGCTGCCATAACCATGAAGCCTGAGAGCTTCTGCACCGTTCCGAGGATGAGCAACTGAACCGTCACCGGCCAACCGAACAACGGATCGACGAACTGGGGCAAGAAGGCCAGCATGAACACCATCGACTTCGGGTTGGTGAGGCTGCTGATTGCCCCCTCCCGCAAGGCCGTGAAATCCGAGACAGCTCGCGGCGCCGTCCTGTCGCCACTGACCGACCGTCCTGCCTTCAGCAGGAGCTTGACGCCCAACCAGACGAGGTAAAGACCGCCGACCCACCGCAGAGCCTGGAAAGCCACCGGCGACGCCTGAACGAGAGAGGCGACGCCGAATGCCAAGAGTGGAAGCTGCACCAGCGCAGCGATGAGCGTCGTTCCCGCAGCGGTGAGCAGGGCTACCCTCCGGCCCTGGCCGACGCCACGCCCAATGACGAGCATCATGTCTGGCCCTGGGGCGATCTGAAGGGCGAGAACGGCAGCGTAGAACGTTAGGAAGGCAGGGACACTGAGCATGTGCAATCTCCGTTTCAGACGAGATTGTCACTTCTCGGAGTGTTCATCCACCGTCCGATGCTTTCCTCCGTTCACCTTCTCCCCTGTTCGCTTTGGATAAGATTAAGTAAGCCGCTCATTATGCTCGGTACCGAAGTAATAATATAGGCAAGGAGATCAATTTTATCTATTTTACGAGGCAATAATATGGCTTGTTAGTGTGAAAATGCACTGACAGAAAAAGCGCAGCTTAGCGAAAACAGAAGACATCCAATAACGAGAGACCAGAATATAAATGGTCGCTTACCACGATAATATCTAGTCACCTTACTCTTACCCAGGTCAAAATAGCCGTTTATGAAAGCGTTTAGGCCAACGCATCCGAAAACGATCCCGAGCGTGATGTTTACGAGCAGTTTAATCTGGACAGGTTCTGATCCGTGAACTGACACCTAGTTGCCTCCGCCACGCCGGCCTGAACGCTTCGCACATGAGACAGGGATAATCTAGGCACCGAAGATAAGCTCGGAGACCAAGTTCCTCGATGCCGATACCTACTCAGCCGGTTCTCTATGGGTATGCCCCCACGGAACTAGGCCCCGGGGTGGTTCAGGATGGGCGCTTGACCATCCAAACGGAACCGACTATCACTGAACCATCCTAACGGAACTTCGGTGCTTCCCATGTTCGTCCGCGCCTACCTCCGGGCCTCGACCTCGGAACAGGACGCCACCCGCGCCCGTGCCCAGCTCGACACCTTCGCCGCAGACCGTGGCCTCACCATCGCGGCAACCTACGTCGAGAACGAGAGCGGCGCGAAGCTGGCCCGCCCCGAGCTGTTCCGGCTCCTCTCCGACTGCCGGCCTGGGGACGTGCTCCTCATCGAACAGGTGGACCGCCTGTCCCGGCTCACGGAAGGCGACTGGCGCAAGCTCCGGGCCGAGATCGAAGCGCGACAGGTCCGCATCGTGGCCCTCGACCTCCCGACCTCGTGGACCCTGACGGGGCCGCAAGACGATTTCACGGCCCGCATGTTCGGCGCGATCAACGCCATGCTGTTGGACGTGCTCGCCGCGGTGGCCCGGAAGGACTACGACGACAGGCGGCGCCGGCAGGCCCAGGGGCAAGCCAAGGCGAAGGCCGAGGGGGTCTACAAGGGCCGGCAGGAGGACGTGGCCCGGAACGAGGGGATCGCCGCCATGCTCCGGGATGGCCGCTCCTACAGCCAAATCCAAGCCGCTACGGGGTGCGGCAGGGCCACCGTGGCGAAGATCGCCAAACGGCAGGCCGAGACTGCCCAGGCGTGAGGGGCGGTATCGGATACAGGCCCTTTCGGGGGCCGTTCAGGTGGACAGGGGGTGACCGCTGACGAACCACGGGGCCGGGTGGCAACTCGACAATGCCAGGGCCACTACGTTGCGGGAGGCTCGGGGCTGGTAGCTCGGCAGGTCCTCCCGGTTCACCCTTCCCCAGCCCTCGGGTGCCTTAGCCGGCCTCGGGGGCTTCTCCGTTGTAGGGACAAGAATGGGTCGGAGGATTGCGTAGGAAGGCCGTAGACGGGCGTTTGAGGGTTCGGGGTCACTGCCCTAGCCGAAAACAGAGAATCCGCTCCAAGAGGCTCCTAAGTAATCCTAGGGCCATGTCGATTACCCGTGACTCTAGGATAAGCAGGCCAGAATTACCGCAGCTAGCGGGGTTGTGGACTATGGCATTTTGTCTACCCACAATTAGCCCCGACCCTAGGAAATACCGCGGCATTTCCAAAGCGGTGATGCACGTTACACGGGTGCCATGCTCCGGAATACGTTTGGAGCCACCTATAGGATAACCAGGCGCTTTCTGGGGGCTTCGCCAGAGACCTCCCCATCACGGCCTCCGGCCTAGGAGACCCCCAAGGATCATGGGGAGGGGGGTATATTAAGGTGAACAGTAGAGGTGAACCATAGAGGGTAAGATGAAGGTGATACAGACTAAGAAAAACCATTAGGTCTCCTGTAGTCCCCTTGCGGTACTCGCTAGGTCATCTGTTATCCGACACCATCATCCGCCTCCCTGCTATGGTTCCCCTGTGCTGTTGACCTTCGGGCTAGCGACTAGCCATGGTTCGACCTCGCTGGGTTCCGGGCTTGCGCGTGAGGTCGGGCGTTCACGGTCTATTCGCTTTCGCCGTGTGCCCCTCGGGTTCACCTCCACGGCTCACCCTTCATCCGATGAAGGGTATCCGCTCCATCCGCCTCCCGTGCCAGCCGTGCCCCTCGGGTTCACCCACGAGGGTCTAGCCCAGCTCGGCCATTGGCCTAGCCTCTCCGCCTGATGCCCCCTCACGGCCCGCCGAAGGGCTCCTGTGACGTGGGCATATGTTCGGCCCGTATGTCCGCCGGCCATGGAGGCCAAGGTGTCAGCATTCCTGGCACCATCGCGCCGTCTCACCACCACGACCCGCCCCAAGGCTCCTCTACCGGGTGGTCGCTCGGCCGCGCCCTCGTGGCCCTCTCTCACGTCCCCTGCCGCACCCCGTAGCGGCCCCCAGCAAGGAACCCCAGCACCATGCACTCCCGCAGCTCGCCGGGCGGCTCTCGGCCGTCCATCATCTCCAGCAAGGATCGGAACGGCCGTGTCGTCGTCTCCGTCTCCATCCTCAATTCCCAGGACACCGCCACCCTCTACGTCGAGGACTGGCTCGCCCTCATCACGGCGCACGGCTTCTCCGCCTTCTACCGGAACAAGGCCGTCCGCCACGCCGGGCACGTCCTGTTCAAGTCCAAGCGGGACAAGCGGGTCTATGTGGTCGCCCGCATCATCATGGGGGACCGCAAGGAGTCCATGGTCGAGGTCGCCGATGGGGACCTCACGAACCTCCGCCGGTCCAACCTCTACTATCGCAAGGGTGGGACGGGCGGCATCCGTAGAAGCGACGGCAAGGCCCGTGCGGGAGTCACTGGCGGTGATCTCGGAACCGGGGCGGCATCCGTAGCATAACCGGCAGGATCGCCTTCCAGGGCCTTCCTAGGGGCTCCTACGTCCATCACCGCGCATCCACGCTGTAGCGTCACAGCGCCTTAGCACCACCACGCCATGACGCGCTAGCTCCAAAGCGGACCCTAGCCGGTCTCGCCTCACCCATCCCCCACCACATCGCTGCACATCCTGTCCCCTTGGCTAGTCGCTAGCCGGGTCGATGTTGCGCGTCCCTACAAGGGCACTATCACCATGCACCATGGAAAAGTAACAAACCCCAACAACCGGCCGAGAGAGCGCACCGTTGACGGTATCGTGGCCCCGGAACTTCACGTCGAGGGTCACCACGCTCTCAACTTCGTCACGGACACATGCGTGATGCTCTCCAGTCCGGTCCCGTTGCTGCGGGAGCGTCAGAGGGAGTTTCTTGAACGGGCTCTCGCCCGCCGCATCACCATCCGGCCGGAGGACATCATCGGCCACGCGGTCGTGATGACGGACAGCCAATGGCGGACGTGGCGCGACATCCGCGGCCTGTTCCTCGCCATGCGGTACGCTCACGAGCGCCGCGCGGCTCTCTCCATCCCCCTGCCGGAGGCCGCAGCGTGACCTACCACGCCCATCCCGACCTTGACCCCCAGGATCACCAGCCCCGTGCGTTGGACTCGCTCCTAGCCCCTTCGCTGAACCGCTACGGGCACAGCGCCGACAACTTCGAGATGGACTCCCGGCTCATGCTCGCGGGGTCCCTCACGGCTGCCGATGCCGCCTTCGTTCAGGGCTGCCTCTCGGCCTCCCTCGAACCCGACAACTTCGCCCCAGGTGGTCGCACGCTCCGCATGACGCGGGCCGACCTCACCCGCTGGGAACTCATCCGCTCGGCCTTCGCCGCCACCCGCACCCACTAAGGAACCCCCACCATGAACCCTTTCCACGTCGCCCTTTCTATCCCGACCGCTCCCGTCGAGGCTGCCCCGGCCGATACCTCCCCGGTGGCCCGCTCGGGCTTCGGCTCCTCGGGCTACGGCTCCACCGTCACCTTCCGGGATGGTGTCGCCACCTACTCCGACAACGCTCCGACCAGCATGAACACGGCTGACCTCGGCAACGGCCATGTGGGCATCCTCGGGTCCGCCACGAGCGCCATGGGCTCCCCCATCGCGGCCAGCGCGATCACGCCCACGAGCCTCGTCATGTGCGACGGGATGCAGACCACGGCGGCCAACGCGGAACGCCTCGGCTATCTCGTGAAGAACGCCGCCACGGGTCTCTATGAGCCCGGCCCGGCTGCCCGGATGTCGGAGAAGGCCGAGGCCGAGAAGGCCCGTATCATGGCTGGCGAGCCTGCCGAGAAGGCCCCCACGGTCGGCCCGGAACAGCTCGACGCGAACTCCGAGGCTGCTTACCAGCACTTCACGCAGTCCACCGAGAGCGCCACGCAGTCCTTCGCCCTCCACGAGTGGACCACCACGGGCGACATCTCCTCCCGGACCATCGGAGACCTGGCCCGGCAGGCTGGCACCGATCCCGCCACCATGTCCCGGCAGATCGACACCATGCGGGGCGCCTTTATGACCCAGGCCCATGCCGCGATCCGGCAGGCGGGCGTGACCCCGGAGACGTTTACCGAGTGGGCGAACACGGATGCGGGGTTCAAGGTGACGGGCGCCGCCATCCGAGAGCACATCGCCACTCGCAGCACGAAACCCTACGCAGGAGCCGTGGCGCGCTACCTGGAAAGCCTCGCGGCTCATAACCCCGCGGCGGCTATGGGGCTCCGGTTCGAAGGCGGCGTGACAGCCTCTCTCAGCGGCAAGACCGTGCTCCTCAACATCCCCGGCCTGGGACAGGTGCCGTTCGCGGTCGCCATGCGCCAGGGCCTCGCCAAGGTGGCCCCGAGGTGACGGACCTCGACCACCTCAACAGCCGGGAGCGGGCCTATCGGCTCGCCCAGCGGAAGGCGAGGATGGACCGTGGCGAGGGTGTCGATGCGTTCGACGCCCTTCCCACGCCCTCCGAGTGCGCCGCCGAGGCCGCGATCCGCTTCGAGGTCGAGGCCGTGAAGGTCAACGTGGCGGACCTCGCCCATCGCCACGGCTTCGCCTTCGGGTGGTTCGGGGACCAGCTCCGGCTACAGTTCCCCGAGTCTCCCGAGGTGCTGTCCGTAGAGGAGGCCGTGAGGCGGAACCTCATTGGGCCGGGCCGGGTCTGGTAGGGCGGCCTTAGGTCTCTCTGGAGCGCCAAGGCACCCTGTATCCTTGGCGCCCCCTCGCCTTTCCGCAGGGTTCCCAACCTACCCAGAACACCATATTCCTATTTCAGCTCAGGTCGCACGGCGTTAGGATGACGAGGACCAAGAATGACGGTTGTTTGGAGGATCTTATGTCGCTACTGTTCGGGCCGCTCCCGCCATATATCGATGGTATTATTGATAGGCAGAGCACAATAGACGAAGCTCCTATCGCGCCGTTTACAACCGTAACTGTATTTGATCCTACTCCTGACGCTATCGATACCCTCTACATTGGCATAAGATCCGATGGGCAAGGAACTCTTTCAGGAGAGGGTCTTGGCCCAAACAATACGCTCACAGGAACCGCCTCACAGATTACAGATGATCTACGCTCAATTATCTTTACGCCTATCAACGCCATCCCAGGACAAACTCTCAACACTGATCTTACATTGACTGTAATCAGCAATTCATCTATCCCTAGTACAGTTTATCGAGTTCCGGTCACAGATACCTCTACTGCTCCGGTAGAAACTCTATCCATAGATCCAGATGTTGTGTACGAGGGTAATGGCACATTTGCGGTAAGCGGTAAAGCATATAGCTACTATGGCGTAAATTCAGTACAGTTTAGTGCAAATGTATATGGCTCAACATTTAGTCTCGGATCGGCTGTGCCGAGTTCGGACGAATCATATACATTTGTAGACAATCTAGGAACAAGTCAGATAGAAACACAGTCGTTCATCAGGGCGCAGATAATAGACGGCTCGTTCTCGTATGGTGCTCTTGTGCCGGCACAGTTTGATCTTACAGGGGGCATTACAGGTAAGCGATATACAGCAGAGCAGAATATTTATAATAGCGATGGTAGCTCTGTTCTATCGTCTACATACTTCCGTGAGGACGGTTCTCGGGCCGTCAACGTACTCACTGGTGGGCAGACCTTCAGTTCCTCTTACGAAGATACGTTCCTGAACCATGGAGCGCCAGAGAACACGTTCGTCTTCAACTCCGGTTTTGGTTCGGACCTGATACGTCAGTTCCGCGTCAACGGAGAAGACCACGATACGCTGAGCCTAGCAGGGGGCGACTTTCATAACAGCATCGCCGAGGTGCTTCATAATACCTCCAACGTAGGCGGGGCTGCCGTAATCACTGACCCAACGACAGGGGACACGATCCGCCTCGCGGGGGTTAGTAAGGCGCAGCTCGTTCACAATCAGGCGGCTCTCAGCTTTCACACCTGAGAGTCCGTCCGGGAAGTCAGGCTGCGCAACCGATGCGCCGTAGCAGCATCATGACGGACGCGGCGTAGAGGAAAGCCTTTGCGGAAGCGATGGTCGCCTCCGGGTCCTTCCAGAGCCGCCGATTGCGGCTGATCCAGGCGAAGTAGCGCTCGACCACCCCATCGCCGGGGATGGACCACGAAGCCGACCTGCCCAGGCGGTTTGCGGACGATCTCGACAGCGATGAGCGTGGCGCTGGCCGGCTTGTCGCCAGCGTAGCCCGCGTCGGCAAAGGCCTTGGCAATGGCCGGGGTCCACATGGCGGTTCCAGACCGTGTTTCAGCACCCTCCTGGAATCACCGCAGCCCCAACTATTCAACTTAGGATTCCCTTATCGGACAGAACCTCAAGCTATCGATTGTGAACTGATCACTGCGCAGATGCGAGCGCTGATTGTGATCGGCAAGCAGGTATTAACGGACGCATAGCAATAAGGGCTGAACGCGCACTGCAAAGTTGGGGCTGAGAATGTTTAATTTACGCAAAATCTTTCTCAGCATAGCCGTCGTCTCTACGATTGCTACTCAAAATCGAAGTTCAACACAAAGTAAAGTATTCACAGATGTATATTTCGGCAACGTACGCTATCATCTTCCGGTTCAGACGTATAGAATGTGGGTGCAAAAATATGACGCAATGAAAGACCGAGCAGCGTTTGGGTTTAGTGTCATCGCTCCAAACATCGATCCTGCATCTTCAGATCCAAATGAAAGTGTAAACTGGGGACGTGGGACTGGATGGCACAAAGAAGTTCATATACTTTTCGAGTATGGACATAGTCTCGTAACTGCTCAGCAGTCATTTGAGCATGCAATTAAAGACTCACTGCAAATGAAGGAATTTCAGGATGCAAGGGAGAGGAATGGAGAGCGGAGAGGTGGATTTAAATACCTTGATCCTGATCGATTCGAGCTCATGCAAAATGGATGCAAGAAATACCAGGGGTATGCCATTGCAGGAAATGAGAGTCTGATGTGTCCAACTGAGGACGGGCTTGTTTATGTCGCTTGTCACCCTGAGAAGGGAATGCCTCTACCAAATGGAGGTTTCTGGAAATGGAGCCCTTACTGTGCAGTCAACGTCAACGTTGGCGAAAGAGCAGCTCTTCAATATGCTTTCAGTGAAGATTATATCGACGATTTTCCTCAAATGCACCACCGCTTGATAAATTTGTTGAAATCGTTTCAGGTCTCCTCTTCAATCAAGTGATGTTGAGCAATGCTCATCTTGCCTGTCGTGCAGCTCAGTCGAATAATTTATCCATATAGCAGATACTCTGAGCGTCCGTTGGATAAGTATTTGGCATGTTGAAGGCATGCACTTGAGGCTCTCGTGCAATTGCTGCGAAATGTGACTAATTGTATGTTTTCGGACGAACTCTGAGAGAGCTAGAACCGCTCGATGCAAAGATGCTCCTAGCGCTCTATGGCTGTCCGATCTCCGAAGCCTCGAGGGGCTTTGAGACCGTCTGCACCAACGGCCTTCCCGAGCACCACGTCACCGCCGATCAGCAGCGCAGCGGCAAGCCCGGCAAGCTCCGCCCGAATGTCGAAGTCTCCCTATGGAACCTGGCTCGGCTTGGGATGCTGGCGCCGGGAGGCGGTTGGGGCGGTATCTCCACCGTCTTCACAGTGACGAGGACAGCTCTCGGGCACGCCTTCCTGGCAGCCACGACCACCGAAGCAGACTGCGAGGCTCATCGGCCTACTGCCTTCCAAGCGCCCGACGATACGGGAGCCTGGGAAACGGTAGGCTTCACCCTGCGGTGCCCTCACGGCCCTCCACGGCCTGCGTGGGGCTCCCTGACGCTATTATGCTGTGACGCACCCACGTCTCAACATCATCGCACCCTGTCCCCCTTCCGCCGCTTCGCTCCCCGATCCTTGAGCTTGGAAACGGACGGGTAGCCGCGGGCCTTAAACACCGCGTCCAGGCCCTCGTTCACCAGATCGGAGACGTTCAGGCGCTCCCGGAAGGCGATCTCTCGGAGAGCGTCATGCACCTCCCTGTCGAAATACATGGACGTGCGGAGGACGTGCGGGACCG